>NZ_CP018045.1:0-11012 GCF_002761235.1 Bifidobacterium choerinum
TTGTAGAAGTGGAGCCAGCCGGGCAGCGCCAGGCGTCGTTCGGCCTCTGAACCGTAAAACCTGGCATAGGCCCAGCCGTCCCCGAGCGTGCGGTGGAATCGCTCGATCTTCCCGTTCGTCTGCGGCCGGTAGGGGCGTGTCCGCTTGTGTCGGATGCCGAGCCGAGCGCAGAAGTCCCTCCATGCGTGGGATCTGTATGCCGACCCGTTGTCGGATAGGACTCGCTCGACGGTCACGCCTCGTTCGGCGAACCAGGCCACGGCGCGTTCGAGAACTCCCACCGCTGTGCTCGCCTGCTCATCCGACCAGATTTCTGCGTATGCGACGCGGGAGTGGTCGTCGATGACTGTGTGAACGAACGCCGTCCCGGTGCGCGGCTTGTGATCTTTTCCTCGTGGTAATCCCGGAGTCGCGAGCTTGTTCCGTGCGCCTTGCTGCCGACCTACGTAACGATGTCCACCGCCGTCGGGGATGTTGCCGAACTTCGTGACATCGACATGAATCAACGATCCCGGATGAGGATGCTCATATCGCCGCAATGGCTCGCCAGTGACACGATCGATATGCGAGAGGCGGTTCACGCGGCAACGGACGAGGACCGCGTGAACAGTCGACGTCGAGAGACCAAGTCGCGCAGCGATCTGGGCTGGCCCCAGTCGAAGCCGCCAGCGCAGGTTGATGATCTTCTTCTTGACATGCTCGGGCGTCCTGCCTGGGATCCGGTGCGGCTTGCTGGAGCGATCCTGCATCCCAAACTCACCCTCTTCCCGGTAGCGGCCTGCCCATTTCCGGGCAGTGATCGGGGAGACCATGAACATCTTTGCGGCGATCGTGGCCGGATAGCCGTCTTCGACAATCAGCCGAGCTAACCGGAGACGGGCACGAGGAGTGAGAAGAGCGTTCGGATGGGTCATCAATTGGCCTCCGCCGCGGTCTTCGTAAGCGCGCGTCTGGTGAGAAGCATGATGACGAGAGCGATCGCTGTCAGCACCGAAGCGACCCAAACCGGCGCGAGCAGCCCCAGCCCGGTCGCGAGCCCGAGCGCACCAAGCACGGGCCCCGCTGCAGCTCCGATATTCAATGCTGCGGTTGCGTACGAACCGCCCATCGTTGGCGCACCCGATGCTGCATACAGCACACGCGTGATCAGAGTACTGCCGACGCCGAACGACAGGAATCCCTGAACGAGGACGAGGACGATAAGCGCAACGGGATGAGATGCGACCACTGCCAACACGATCCAGCCTGTCAGCAATAGCGGTCCGCCGACTGCGAGCACGAGGCCAGGTCGTTGATCTGATAGTCGTCCTGCGATCGTGACGCCAAGGAACGATCCGATGCCGAACATCACCAGCGCGACGGACACCCACGCTTCGGCCAAGCCCGCGGTCTCGGTCACGATGGGTGCCAGGAAGGTGAATGCCGCAAAGGTCCCTCCGTTGTTCAGCGCTCCGAGTGCCATGGCCAGGATGAGCCGCGGCGTCGCCAACTGGCTGAGCTCGACACGGAGCCTTGGTGAGGTCGCGCTAGTCTCGCTCCGACCAACATTGTTCGTGACGCCACGAATGACTCCAACGGCCGCGGGAATACAGAGGATGGCGATCGCCCAGAACGTCGTTCGCCAGCCCAGCGCTGTGCTGAGCAGTGCCCCGGCGGGGACGCCCACGACGGTTGCGATCGTCGTGCCGGAGAGCAGGATCGACAGTGCACGCCCCTTCTGGTTCGCTGGCACGAGGGTAGTGGCCGTGCTCAGTGCTACGGCGAGGAATCCTGCGTTTGCGAGAGCGCTGAGCACCCGGGTGATGAGCAGGAGAGAGAACACTGGTGTCATCGCTCCGATGACGTGGCTTCCCGCGAACACGAGAAGGCAAACGATCAATGTGAGCCGCGGTGGCCAACGGCGAGCGAATGCCGCCATCACTGGCGCGCCGACGACCATACCGACTGCGAATGCGGAGGTCAGCAGGCCCGCAGTGCCGACCGAGACGTCAAGTTCGGTCGCGATCGCGGGGAGCAATCCCGCGAGCATGAATTCTGAAGTGCCCATGACGAAGACCGCCAGGGCAAGCATGTAAAGGGCAAAAGGCATCGAGTACTCCGAGGTGTGAGATCAAGAAATGGTTCTTCTTGTCACCACGGCCAGCGCCCCGGGTACGCCAGACATACGCCCACACAGATCGTGGGCGTCGTAACTAGTGGTTCAAGGGGCTGGCGGTGTGACCGACAACCCCTGACCTGTTTGATTCGGGACTCGACATGCCCCAAACTCTACTCTAACATGCCTTCAATGGCAAGCGGTCTGGACAGATACTTCTTGAATCGGCACGGTGTCATTACGGGCGGGGGCCAGAACAACGTCCCTGGACATCACACCTAGATGTGGATGATAAGCAGAAATTGCTCAACACTCCTTTGACTATTTACGTGTGTGAAGGAACTCCGTCAGAGATCGAGGAATGGTTTAAGACGATCAATATTGCTGGTGTGCCGTTGTCTAATCAGGAACTGCGTAATGCCGCCTATCACGGCTCGTTTGTGAATAGGGCGCGTGAGATGTTCTCGAACTCTCAGAATGGCAATATGGCGCGTTGGCGTACCTATGTTAAAGGCGATCCAAAACGTCAGGATATCCTTGAGGCCGCGCTGGATTGGGTGAGCGATGGGAACATCGAGGAATATATGGCGGCGCATCGCCATGATGAAAACATCGACGAGCTGGCTAACTATTTCGAGACGGTTCTGGACTGGGTTGGCAACGTGTTCGACAGTACCGATAGCGTGATGCGAGGCCAGCATTGGGGTGAGTTCTATCGCAAGTACCACAGCAATTCCTACTCCAAGGATCGCATCAGCGAACGCATGGAGGAACTGATGGGCGATGAGGCCGTGACTAGCAAGAGCGGCATCATCGAGTATCTGCTTGATGGCGAGAACGATCCCGAGCTTCTGCACATCCGCATCTTCAGCGCAAGCGACAAAAAGACCGCCTACGCGCAGCAGACCAAGAAAGCCAAGGAACAAGGCATCTCCAACTGCCCCATGTGCGTGCAGGAGGATGGCGCGAATAAGAGCAAGATTTATAAGCAGTCGGAGATGGAAGCCGACCATGTGACCGCGTGGAGCAAGGGCGGTGCAACAACCCTCAGCAACTGCCAGATGCTGTGCACGAAGCACAATCGCATGAAAGGCAATCGCTGAGAGTTCGCTAGATGTTTCTCATGGCTTTCACCGCGCGTTCTATAGTGCGGAAGCTGCGATCGCTGTTGTGCTCGGAGAGCCACAACTTCGCGAAATCTGAGAGTGGCGCGTTGGGGTTCTCCTCCATGTAGGCATCCCATTCCAAAGCGATGGCCTCTTTCTGTTCGATGGTGAGGTTCTTAGCCCTCTTCCCCCCGCTCGGCTCACCGTCGGCAATGGTCGCTTTTACTGCATTCGGTACTGGTGCCGCCTTTGGTGCCGCCTTTGGTGCCGAGGCAGATGTCGCCCTGGCGGTGAGCTTCTCATTGAATTCCTTGTACAGTCGCGCCTCGAGCTGTGCAAGTTTCACATCGCAAGCGGCTTTAATCTGGTTGACTTCGTTGGCATGGGCACTGTTAATCCGCTCGATTTCAGCGGCATGGTCGGCCTTGAGCTGTGCAATCTCGTTTTTCAGATCCTCCACTTCCTGCTTCAGTTCGTCGCGTTCCTCTTCCACACCCTGCAACTTCTCTGCAGCGCCGGCATCGGCCTTGGCCTTTTCCTCTTTCTGCTGACGCTTCGCCTCTTCCAGTGCGGCCTCCTTGCCTCTCTTCTGCCACTCAACGATTTGCGGGCTGGTGATGTCAATTTCCCACGCCCTCTTTCCATGTTTGCGCACGCGCATCTTGCCATCGTCCCAGTAGAGGAAAGCGTCATCATCGTTGGTAACTACCTTGCCGTGCTCCTGAGCTGCAACACAGGCGTTCTTAATGGTGGCGGTGCTCTTGTATCCAAGGATATGCTTGTGCACATCGGCAACCGTGCGGAACTGCTGCATCATAATCGCTAACCTCCTGAAACTATCGATAAATAACGATGACATAAATATGATAACGCTAAACATCGCTAATGTCAACATAACTAGCGTTCGGCGTGTCGTGCTGCTGATTCTCTTATCGTTATTTAACAATAAAGCACGATAAATAACGATAAGATAAAATATATTAACACCAAAATATCGCTAATTCACGAAAATTGTCGATATGAGGAAACCTGCCTTTCCTCCATGCGATTATGGCGAAAGACGGGTTTTGCGTTATTTCAGTGTTTTCTACTGATGCTTCGATGCTTCTGCGGTGTTCTCGTGGTGGTCTTTGTATTCGTTGCACAGGCGCTCATATTCGGGTAAATATGGTGCATCGTCGAGGGATGGCTGCCATTGCTCTATGGCTCTCTGTACAAGCCTATATGCTTCCTCGTGCTCTTCCTCGGGGTAATAGAGGCCGCTTGTTCTCATGAGATCCTCGTCGTTGGCAACTACCCCTGTAAGGTTCTCCACGGCGCGTTCGCGGAGTACTTGCTTGTTCTTGAATTCATCTCGCGTGATGTTGTTCAGATTGGGTGAGAGCCGTGTTTTGTAGACGTGTAGGCTGTAGGCGGTTTTCATCGTCTGAAGCTCTATGGGCAAGAGAGAGAGCATGAATTCGAGTGATTCTTCTTTGCCGGGGGTGCCGTTGGTGAATGTGTTTAGAAACATTCCGGCTTCGTGGTTGAACAGATCCAGATTGGTGAGTTTGAGACCGCTGCCGTCCTTTTCGTTGTAGAGGGCGCAATACTTGTATGGCTGGTCTACGTCGAGAATGAGGGCGAGGAGTGGCACGTTCAGGGCGATGCTGAGTTCTAGTAGCTGGATTGGTGTGGGGGTCTGGCTTCTTGTGGCGGATACAAGCCGCTGCAGCGTCTGGGCGTTTGGTGCCGCCGCTCCGAAGAGATCCTCCAGCTTCTGCTGCAAGCTCGTTGATGTTCGCATCTTTCCGCTGGATGTGTTCTTCATGCCGCGGAGCTTCGTGTATTTGCGTATCTGCTGAACGATGATCTGGCGCTCTTTCGCTTCAGAACTCATTTGCTCCTCCATTCCTTACGTTAGCCTATAAGGCTAAAAAAATGATAGATATAAGCAAGTTGACTGCTATAAGATTAAGGGTATCACTCCAACCAAGAAAGGAGCCACGATGGCAAACTTCCGCTTGGACGCGCTCACCTTTGACGCGTCCGCTCTCAGCACTGTTCCCGCAGTGTTCGAGGTTGATGCCCCTATCCGTCCGGAACGAATGAAGCCGGTGACTGAGTACCAGCAGCCGGACGTTCTCAAGGAAGTGCACGGCCGCAACCTCTATCGCGTTGATCTTCTCTGGCGAGACCCAGAGGAGGGAAGCTTCAAGAACGTTACCGTTCAGGTGTTCAACCCGCCTGAGGAGACCATTCCAAGCGGCACTAAGGTGCGTCCTGCTGGCACCATGTACATCTCCACTCGTGATGATGATGGATGGGTTGCTTTCAAATTGATGGTCGACCATCTTGAGGTCCTGGACTCGTCCGCGGATGCTCCCGCCTACTCGTCTCTGCCGCTTATGAGTGGTGACGAAGATGAGTGAGCTCGGTTTCAGCATCCCCTTTTGGGCTTGGGTGCTGTTCGCACTTGTAGTTGCGTTGTTCGTCGCGGTGCTGGTGCTGCTGCAGAAGAGCAGCAAGGCGCTTGTAGATATGCGTCGAGTACTCCTCTCCCATAAGCGTGACGGCGTTACCTTGAGTGAGGAGGAGCTGCAGAAAGTCAGCAGCGGCCACAGGTACGGAAACCGTGCGGCATTCACGTTCGAGGCGTCACTGGTCGATGCGACTGGCGCGGCGCTGATCATGAGCGAGATTGCCGAGCTGTTCCATCTCGAACCTGTTGACGTACAGCCTCAGCAGCATGGCCGTTACTACAAGCTCAGGTATCGGAAGCGGTAGCCATGCGGTGGCCTTGGAATAGGACGGCGGACGATATTGACACCATCAATCTTGGTGTTGATACCGGCCGCCGTTCGGTTACTTGCCGCGCGGATGTGCACACCTACATACTCGGAGCAACGGGAAGCGGGAAAGGCAGCGTCGCCGCCAACTGGCTCAAGTCGCAGTCCGCATATATCCACGAGGGTCTTGTGAAAGTCGATTTCGTAGATCTGAAATGGGGTATGGAGGCCGCCATGTATTCGGACGCGTTGCTTGCTGGCACTGCTACCGATATCGAGCAGACACTGGCGATGTTCAAGGAGATTCGCGAGGAACTGGCCAAACGTGCTGAGGCCGCACGCGGGCATACGCGCCTCGTGAAGCCGACTGAGCGGAACCCTCGCATCCTGCTTGTGATCGACGAGGCCACCTCACTGACCTCAGCGGGAAACAAGAAGCAGACCGATGAGTCCATGCAACTTCTGGCGGAACTGCTCCGCGTGGGTCGCGCTTTGGGTCTTGTGGTTGTGGCGATGAGCCAGAACCCGCGTGTTCAGGCGTTAAGCGTCCGTGACCTGTTCCCGCAGAGAATCGCCCTGCGGCTGGCCTCGGAAAGCGAGGCTCGCATGGCTCTCGGCGATGATGCGGTGGATGCAGGGGCGGCACCGTGGCGCATCCCCGTGGATCGCCCTGGCGTTGGCTACCTCGCTGATATGGATAGCGGCCAGATTCAGCGGTTCCATGCCGCTTACATCACAGACGAGGAGCTACGCAGAATGTGAGCGAGAGACACGGAGGACGGCTGCCGGAGCGACAGCGGGAGGCAAGCCGTCCGGAAGTGCCGGAAGCGAACAGCGGCGGCGCAGCCGCCGCCGGGGAGGTGTAACCACCCCGATAACAGACCGAATGATGAAAGCCGAACAAACGGCGTCATATCAGCGATAAGGAGGTGTTATGACCGTTGAGATATCCGTCGATGAAGCGACGCTCGTGGCACGGCGTATGCAGCCGTGCAGCGTCTCCCGTTGGCCTGAGATTGCCGAGAAGATCGTGGGCAGTCTGGCGGATGCGCTTCGACTGCCGGAGTTGCTCGAACCTCCTGTAGATGCGCGTTCGTGCCCTGCGGGATATACGCACGGCTACCAATATGGCGATGATGCCTACATGTGCATCGCGTATCACTACGCTGAGCCGGAAATGGGCGTCATCGTGAAGATGTCAGCAACGGCGTTCGCGCTGTGGCGGCAGTGCTCAGCGAAACACATTGACGGCTTCATTCGGATGGCCGCCGAGGGTGCGGAAGCGGTTGGGTGCAACGTGAGGCTGAGCCGTCTCGATGTGACCGCGGACTATATCGACGAGGGCGATTGGACGGTTACGGATATATACAGCGCTCTAGTGAACAAATCGGCGGCAGCCTATTACGCGAAGCCGGGTGGTGCAAGTGTGACATGGGTACGGCATCGGAGCCGTCCGCGTTCATTCGAACGTGATGGCAAGACCGGAACCATGTATCTGGGAGTGGCCTCTAAAGGCAGCAACGCGCACATGCGACTGTATGACAAGAAGCGTGAACAGCTCGAACGGCATGGCCGCTACTACGGCCGAGCAGAAGCGGTGAACAGCTGGATCCGGTTGGAAGTCGTGCTCACCAACAAGTACGCGCATCAGGCTACGGATGTGCTGCAGGATGTGGAGGATGCCGACGAATTGAAGCATTGCCTTGCTGACATGATCCTGCAGCGATACAGCTTCTTCAGGCTTCGTGCGGGGAAACGCAGCACTCCCCTCCCTCCGACCGCTCTGCTGCTGGATCCGGAGCGTCTGAGGTTGCCGCTGTCCTCGGTTGAACCGATGCGGGAACTTGAGGATGCGTACTTGTATCTGCGTGACGGTTCCGGCCTCTATTCGCTGCTGCTTCGCGTTCAGATGGTCTGGGGAACGGAGGCATTCGAGGCGGTATGGGGGCAGCTGCGCGCCGAGTACACGTTCTACAAGCCATCCCGTTCAGTACGTGCCATGAACGATAAGAAAACAGCCGAGTACCGCAAGAAGTACCCGACTGTAAGCGACTTCATAGAGCGCGTGCGATGGCGCAATGAATGATGCGGTTATTCCCTGGCTAACACCTCATTGCGCTCGGTCATTGCGCGCTCTATAGGCGCGCTGGCGCACGGCACCTTGAGACATGTGGAAATGCAGCGCGGTCTCCGACCATGAGTGCCCCTCGTCATCGTGATATGAGCGGATGGCTTCGCGGAGCTGCTCTTGGTCGCTGAGCCAGTCTTTACGAGGTTGAGCCAGTTGCTTCTTGAGAGTGCTCAGAGCGACCTTGTTCCCTTTCTTCACCATGCTTTCCTGAATCTCACGGATTGCCGCGATCTTCCTGTCTTTTGCAGTGGTTGCAACCTCTATCATGATATGTTCATCTCCTTTAGGAGTTCCGCACACTCTTTATAGATTGCTTGGTACTTTTGTCCACGTTTCTTAGCACGTGCACTTTGGATGGCGATGAATGTAGCCTCGTAGACCGCAGGGCCGTCATGCCACATTCTGCTCTTCGTAACGATCCATTTGTGAATGCTCTTCGCAATCTGGGCGATTTCCTGAGTAGGAAGAGGTGAGGCTGCAAGTTCTGTAGCGTTCAACTCCATACAGTGGTTCAAAATCGCTATACGCAGTCCCTCGGAATCTTCCCAGTGCTTTCGTATTTCGCGATACGCCCACGTCCTTGCCGTCTCAAAGATGTGGCAGTTCCGCCCTAGTCCGCTGGTATTGCGCCTTTTGGTTCGTTTCCAGCTCTGCGGTGGCATGTCTCCGGAGACTTCAAGATGCTCTGAAAGTTCACCGAGGCTGTAGAGATGGTCTGTAACCAGTTCGGCGTTCCACGCGTCATGCAGAGGGTTCTTAGTCATAAGACCGGAATATCCGGTATCGCCATCGCAGGATCGGCGCAGACCCTCTGTTATAGCCGCAGCGAACGCCAGCGGTTTGCGTGCCGCATACTCGGTGCGTGTGAACGGCTCTGATAGCGCCCAGACAGCGTGAGCATGGCCGTTTGCGGGGTTCTCTACAATCACGTTGGGCAGCATCCCGCTGTGTTCCCATAGAGCGATTGTGCGCGCATTTGAATCGTCGATATCCACAACAAGTAGATCAGATACGGCGGTGGGGTTCGCTTCGATATAGCGGTAGCCTTCTAATGCTTTCTCTCTGGCCTGACGGTATGTGCCTTCTATGAAGTCGTTTGTGCACAGAGGCCGCAGGGGCAGATAGAGCGTCGGCTGAGTCCAGAAGTGATGCAGCCCTGCTGTCTGTGCCTGTTGGTTCATGAGGCCACTCTACAATCGCACATGTACAATGTAGAAGTGCGACTTTGCCAAGTCAGATGTTTCGGCCCTTGCAGCCGTTGCTTGCCTCCTCACGCCCACCTACACTAGAGCTAGTCTGCCTATACCCAGCGGAGGAACACATGGCCAACAACACCAGCCTCGGGTCAGCTCGCAATGCCAAGAACGACGAGTTCTACACCCAGTACAGCGACATCGAATCAGAAATGAACGCCTACGTTGAACTTAACCCCGATGTGTTCCGCGGCAAGACGATCCTGCTCCCCTGCGATGACCCCGAGTGGTCCAACTTCACCAAATACTTTGCAGCCAACTTCACTCGCTTTGGCCTGAAGAAGCTAATCTCCACCTCCTACGCCTATAGTGTCGGTAGCCAGCAACTCACCCTGTTCGAGGCAAGTTCACCGCTGTACGACGAGAGAAAACATGCAAACCACGGGAAGCTCTTCATCCTGACCCATGACACAGATGACTCGGGCAAGGTAGACACCGACGATGTGGAGTTCATGGGTTACTTGGAGGGAGATGGAGATTTCCGCAGTCCTGAGGTTTGCAAGCTCAGAGATGAAGCCGATATCATCATCACCAACCCACCTTTTTCGCTCTTCCGCGATTTCTTGGCATGGATCTTGGATGCACGGAAGCAATTCGTGATCCTGGGCAACATGAACGCGATTACGTATAAAGAAGTGTTCCCCTACTTGAAAGATAATCGTTTTTGGCTGGGGTATAAGTCGCTTAATGGTGACATGTATTTCACTGTGTCTGAGAGGTATCAGCACTGGCTTGTAGAGCACAAGAAAGAGGGTTCGGCCTACAAGATTATTGATGGTGTTGTCATGGGCCGATTGGCCTCGGCGTGCTGGTTCACGAACATAGATCATGGCCGTCGCCATGAGGTTATGCAGCTTGACACGATGGCTCATAATCTTAAGTTCAATAGTCGCTTGAAGAAGAAGCTGGAAAAGGACTATGGCAGTGATGAATACCCACATTACGACAATTATGATGCCATCGAGGTGCCTTTTACCGAATGCATCCCCTCGGACTATGACGGAATGATGGGTGTGCCAATCACGTTTATGGATAAGTACAACCCAGATCAGTTCCAGATTGTTGGGATGGCGAAGCGCGGCCCCGGAGACCCCAAATTGCGGTCACGAGTTTATACTCTTTCGGATTATTCGAATTACAGTGATCTAAATGCAGGGCCGGTCATCATGGTGGATGGAGAGCCGAAGAATACATATCCGCGAATCCTGATCCGACCGATTAAGGACAGTAGGTGATTACGCATGAAAACAGAGCTGCATACTGATTGGACTGTGGCCGATATCTCCAAGGGCTTTGTGTTTGACCGCAATGAGGGAAAAGGCCTGTTTGGCATGGATGGGCAGCTAGTCATTCAGCCTGAATATCAACGCAACTACATCTATGGGGATGGGAAGCGTGATGTAGCTGTGGTTGATTCACTACTTCGTGATTATCCTATTGGCCTGTTGTATTTCGTGCGTAATGATGACGGTAAATATGAAGTGCTCGATGGGCAGCAGAGAATTACATCATTTGCACGGTTTGTGAATACAAGCTCGCCATTCGCCGTGGATCGAGGGGGGAAACCTCGTTACTTTGATTCCCTAGATGTGATGTCCAGGGACGTTGTTGAGTCGGTCGAAGGGTACGCCGCCAATCGCAGAGTGGTGTCGGTGGTGG